>NZ_JFJV02000286.1:0-7135 GCF_000611145.1 Cupriavidus sp. SK-3
GGCGGGCGATGGCGGCGTCGTCGCCGGTGAGGAGCAGCCAGGGCTGGCGGTAGCGCCAGCCCCGACCGTGATGCACGTGAAGCGCGTCACGTATTGTGGCCAGTTGCCCGGGACGCGCTGCCGACTCGCCGCCCCCCGCCGCCTCGCCCCGCCTGCTGGCATCGTAGTTGGCCACCCACAGCCTGGCGCGCAGCAGCTGAACCTTTAGCGCCAACCATTCGTAGTACCTGGCCAGTAGCAGCGACACAATGCACCCGATCGCCAAGGAAATCTCGAAGAGCTTCACTTGCTGCAGAGACAGCCCCTGCCCCGGCCCCTCAAACCAAACCGCGAGGCCGACTGCGACAAAGAGGATCAATATCGCGATACAGAGATAGCGTGCTACTGGCTGTGGCTTGTATTCATTCATGATGGCTTGCGGCACACGAGGGCGATGCACCGATCGCCCTCCTGGGTGAGGACGAGTTGGGATCGGGCGGACAGGGCGGCATTCTCTGCAGCGAGGACAGTCGCGAGCCATGCGCCCGCACTGCCAGAGTTGCCGATGGTCTTCGCGAGATCCACCCATGTGACGGCATCGCCCAGGGGCGATGATGACCTGAGATGCGTGACCACCTCATCGGAAAGCGCTTGGTCCCAAACCGCACCGATGCCTTCGGCGCTGGTTCGCCCCCAACGCATTGCCAGTGCCACGGCATCCGAGGCGGACTGCGCGCTGCCCTTGGCAGGACGGTGCAAGTGCAGCACGGAACCATGCCGCGACGCGCCGGGGCGGCCCACCAGCAAAGCGACGCCTGCCTCGGCCACACCCGCATCCAGGCGCTCACTGATGGCTCGCCTCAACTGGAGTGCGACGAGTAGCTGCACCTCATCTGCGGGCATGCGGTCTGCCCAGGTGTCGACATCAAACAGCGACAGATGATCCGTATCGTCTGTCGTGGCGACAGGCAACTGCGGGAGGCACGCCAGTATCTTGGCTTCAAGTCGCGCGCTGACCTCATCCGCTTCCACGGATGACGCAGAGACGAGCCGTACACGTAGCCGGGTGTGCACCGGCAAGGATTCCAGACTCGCAATAACGGGGCGGAGCAAGCGGTCAAGCAGCCAGTCAGTGACGACTTTATGCCTGGCGTGTTCCGAGAGTTCATTGCCCGGGTAGAACGGCTTCTCGGGTATCGCGATCCAGCGGGCGATCGCACCCGTTTCAGGGTATGCCGCACTTGGCCGGGCAGCCATTTGCATGCGCCCGCTCGCAACGCCCTCAACGCCGTTCTCTGCGTCGTCGGCAGAAAAACACCAGGCGTGGGCCAGAATCGCAAGTGGCTTGCTAGCGCGCACATGGCAGTCCTGTTCCTCGGCATCGCTCGCCCGGTTGACCGCCATGGCGTCACTGCGCCGCGCATACGCGCCGGCCATGGCGACGCTCAACAGAAAGGCCCAGGCAGCCAAGGGATAGCCGATGACGCAAAGCCAGAACCAGACGGTGTTTGTCGGCTTTGTCGCGGGCCAGAGGTAGATGACAAACGCGGAGCCCCCACCCACAATGGCGACAAACAGGAACGTCCACCAGGCGGCCGACGGGCGCGGCAGGTCTGGCACCGTGGCTCTGGGCGGTACCCGCTGAAAATCGATGGGCATTTACCGAACCGTTGCGCCGCGCCAGCGAGCAATGAGGATACTGCCGCACTGGGTCCGGTCCCCGTCGCGCGCAAGCGGCACGCCCGCATCGGTCATGCTGGCGCCGCCCTCCACGATCTTGTTGTTGCCGTGAATCGGACACGACACGATATCGCCGATCCGCGCGGCACGTCTCCCCCGGACCTGAATGCGGTCCGATCCCGACAGGATCTTGCCGCCGTGACTCGTATCGTCGTCTTCGTAAGCTAATTCTTTCATAATCTTAAAAACCTCCTAAAACATGAATTAATTTACTCTTATTAACAATCCACGACTCCAACCCCACCCCTAAATTTACGCACTACAAATCAATTACCTCATTCGTCTAATAAAATTCTTGACATCGATAGCCGTCTTCAGTCGAAAAGTGGAAACTTGGTGCTCAGCATAGCCATCCACACCCGTCATCTCGCTATTTTCGACAATACTTTTATTCTCCGATAAAGAGCCGCTTGGATCCCTTTCGTATGTATATATCCGATAAAGGTCTCCATGTGTTCCCAGCCCACTGTGTCTCAACTCCCAGCGGACAATAACAAATAGATTCACTCTCCATTTAATTCTCCCAAAGAAAAGAGAGTCAACCTGAGGCGCCGCCACCTCGATTGAATATTTTGCAACCAGCTCTTCCCGGCAGAGACCGTTTTCATATTTATATAGCACCAAGTTTATAGGGTACTCATCATCCCCCGCCTCAACTGCAACCAGCGCACCCTTTTTAATCCGCGAGGCAGAAAACACCCCCTGAGCAGGAGACACCACCGGACACGGAACATACCTATCTTGAACTCGCCCGATCTTCATGAAGAGCTTAACCATCCAAAAATATTCTGCAGGAAGGCAGATCCTGAATTTACATCCGACGAACGCTTGTACAAATACTCAGATTTACCCAGATGATAAAAATACGGATATTCACTCTATAGATGACCCCTTAATCCATTTGCGGATCGCCATCTTATTCTTGCCTTTGTACTCGACATACACCCACCCCGACGAGCTTGTACTTATTATCTCTACCTCATCCCCCTTGATCAGGTACATTCGTGTTCTAGCTGGCTCTTCTGGACCATCATATAGCCATGATTTCTCCGCTGTAACTCTATCAACACCAGAATTCTTGTTGGCACTGATATTCGATTTTTTCCGGAGGAACTTAGCGTCAATACCTCTTCCCTCAACCTCGAGTTGCCGAGCAACTAAAAGATACGCGCCCCTGTTTTTGGCCGATGGTGGATCACAAGCCAACATATT
The DNA here is from genome assembly GCF_000611145.1 of Cupriavidus sp. SK-3. Lineage (NCBI taxonomy): Bacteria > Pseudomonadati > Pseudomonadota > Betaproteobacteria > Burkholderiales > Burkholderiaceae > Cupriavidus > Cupriavidus sp. SK-3. The sequence goes on from NZ_JFJV02000286.1 coordinate 2,932, forward strand.
GATTAAACCAAAACTTCGGACGACCGCATCATTTATTTTTGGCTCGTCGCGCCAGTCTACTGACTTTGCGAAATTTTCCGATTTTACGAAAGATTTCCATATATCTTTTGCCTTAAAAGATGTCCACTTAAACATAGTATCCGTACGATCATCTGCCCCATATCGCCAAAGATCTTTCTTTCCCTCCCAGTGGCCGCCGCAGACCTCTCCTGTATTATTGCTCAAAATACAGCCAGATTCAGTGGAAATAACCGGGCAATAGGCTCGACTGTGGATGTTTTTCCCCACCTCCGCAGGGCCGTCGCCCACCACCCCTGTGTTGATAGTCGAGAGAAAGACATACTTCCGGCTAGGCGACACGCTGGAATAAAATGCGCCAGAAAAAATTGTGCCTCCTATGGAGGTCAACCTCTCGGAGGGCAGCAGTTCCACAATCTCTCCACTCGGCTTGATCAATCTGGCGCGCTTCCACCCCGCCCCATAGGTATCCTTGTCCCAACCCTGAAGGGGATCTGAAAATTCGATTCGAGATTGCCTATTTATCTGCAAGACGTCTTCACCCGCCATTGCAAGCGATGCAAATAGGACTGTAATGGATATTATCGCCACCATATGTTTTATGCGCATAGTCATATCATCCGATCCTGTTTTTCAAAGCCACATAGCGTGGTGAAGCAACGCCAGCCGCCATCTCGCGATGATGACCATAATGTTCAACAACCTTCATCTCATGCGCCGATCTTTGCGCACCCCATTCGGCTGGATTTCTTGAGACATTTGGATGATTTGCAAAAAATCGATCCAGTGATCTTCCGATATCTCGCTCAACATAGTAGGGGCGATTCACGTGGTGATCGAGTGCCGTAGCCCGCCCAAGATCCGATTGAAAGTAGCTAGCAATGTTATATTGATAGCCGTTCGGCCGGAATGGCAAAATTCTGTCTCGGAGGCGGACCAGAAAATCTATCACTTGCCTGCGTTCGAACCGAGGATCCGAGATGGCACGTACGATCGACGCCAATGGAATATTATCAATTTTCTTGCCAAAGTTTTGTGCCGAACACCCTTTTCGAATAATATCCATCAAATCGCCGCCAGTTTTCGGCTTACCTTCTGTCAAAGAATGGTGCGTATAATACATGCGAGCAGAATTTCCGCTTCTCTCAACACTCCACCCACATTTCTCGAACAATTCCCGATAAGCGGCATTATCATCTTCACGAAACTTTAAAACCTGAGTTGGAAACTCCCCTTCACCACTGGGATTGATGGTCTTTTGCATGGCACCTGCCGTAAGTACTTCACTGTCATAGGACTGTACAGCATCCAGATTTCCCTCATTGGTTGACATTGCAACCAATATTCTCCGCTCACTAGCCGTTATTTCACCGCTGTCTGCCAGCTCCACCAGCACGGATGATTTTTCCAATGGGTTGTTTCCCCAATATACTGGTCCGTAACTAGGACCCCGTTTTGTTACGGAGAATTGGCTCACATAGCAACAACCACATTTACAATCCTCCGCATTCATAAAATTCCCAATCATCCCAATGGGATGAATATGAAACACCTGCGGAGCCGGAAGGGCGGGGAAATCTTCCTTCACAGCCTCCCACCAGGCCAGCGTCTGGATGCGCTTGCGTTCGGCCTCATGAGCCTCATCCGGCCCGGCCTTTTTCTCGATCTCGGTAATGAGCTGTTTCCACTTGTCCGGATTCGCCCATTCGCTCTCATGCTTGACAATGAGCCGTGAAGCCCGCATTGCCGCCCATGCGTCCTGGGAGGCAACGCAAAGGTCGTTTGCCGCCTGGCTGCCATCGCCTGTCGCATATAGCTGCCGACAAACGGCTTGCATCAACGGGTTGAGTTTGTCGATGGCGCCGGCGTTCGGGACGTCTGCGCCGGTCGAGTAGTCGACGTACGCCTGCGTCGAGGCAAAGATGGTGTGGGTGGAATCGTGCGGGTCATGCAGGATCTCGAAGTCCACCCACTTCTGCGGGAACTCGCGCGAGATCCGCCCTCCCGCGAAGTTTTGCTCGCGCACCCAGCCGGTGATGTCCTGGCGACGTACGTCCGCGCTGTCAATCTTCCACCAGCGCATCTTCTCGCCGTCACTGCCCGCGCTGGTCTCGGTGTATGGCTTCTCGGCACGCTGGCCGAGTTCCGCCAGCGTATACGCCTGCACGACATCGGTCAGCGGTGCGTCCTGGCCTTCCTGGTTCGGGTTCTTGTAGAGCGTCGTCCGCCGGTCGATCCGTAGAATCGTGGGGTCAGCCGGCAGCCCCAATTGCTCCCACGCTTTCGGCTTTGCGCCATGTTCGGTCACCCATGCGCGGCTCGTCTCGATGAACGACTGGATGCTGTCGTCGCAGAACATCTCGAGATGGACCATGCGGGCGGGGACCTGTTCACCGAGCGAATCGAACCGTCCGATGTGGCCGATAAGATCGCCTGCGTCGATTGGAACCGGCTTGAGTGGTACAACCACGCGATCCAGCGAGGTATCAGGCATGACGGTCTCGACGACATAAGCCCCGTTCTCTTTGCCGAGATAGATCCACCGCTTCTCCGCAGCGTCCGGCGCGACATACCCGCCTACTTTCGGCGGGACCATGGCCGACACATGCACGGAATCGATCTGGCCCCAGTTCCCGTCCCGCTTCAGAAGACTGAACTGCGCCCCACGAGGCAGAATGCCAAGGATCGTTCCTCCTGGCTTGGAGGTGCGGACGCGCAATCCGGTTTGCTCGGCTGGAGCGCCCACCCCACTCGCACTGACATCGGGCTTGTCGCCGGCGGCATCCGTGACCCGGAGCCACGTTGTCCAGTACGAAGGACGTGGCAATGCCTTGTCCGCTTCATAACTGGCGAAATCCTGCAGATGCATGTAAAGGCTGAAGAAAGTCAGCGTGTTGTCCTTCGGGAACTCCATCACGTGACGCACCAGCGCAAAGCCCGCGCTGAATTGGGCGCTGAATGCAGCCTTGTCACCCCGCTCCGGGATTTCGCTGGTCAGGTAGGTCCGGTTGACGCGCCAGGCAACCACCTCTCCATCGGCCATGCAGCGCACACCATGCTTGAGGTCGAGTGATGCACCGGCGCCTGCGTCAGTGATGTGGATGCCTCCGTGCCACATCCCTTTCCGGCTGACGGCGTATGCGCCACCTGGCTCTTTGCGTAGCAGCCGGTGAAATTCGTGCTGGTCGGTAAAGTCGGCCGAAGGGTCGCCGGGGGCTTCGGAGGCCTTACGGAACGGGTATGCAAAGTTCAGTTTCTTCACCGGCGTCTTGGCCGGCTGCTGCGGTGTCGTCGTTGCCATGGTCTGCTTATTCGGAGAACCCGAACTTCATGTTGCGCTTCACGTCTTGCAGCGGGGCGGCCTCCCAGGCAGGGAAGGCAAAGTTGCCACCGGCGGGGTCGTCGGTACGCAAGTTGCCCTTGACGTTGATCTCCCCGCTGGGGCTGGCCAGTTCGATCTTCCCGTTTGCAATCCGGATGTATGCGCCCGCGCCATCGCCGAGGGTGATGCCCTTCGAGGCGGTGATCATGACTTCGCCAGTCGAGGAACTGACAACAACATTCTTGAGTGCCATCAACTCCAGCGCGTCGCCTTGGGCTTGTATTTGCACCTTGCCCTTTGCAGCGAAGATCCGGATGCCCAGCTTCGCCGCGAATAGGGAGATGGCCTCGCCGGCTGCGGCGGTGATGCGCTTCATTACCCCGATGTCCAGGCCGCCGCCGGCTGTCATGAAGATTTGCTTGCTCGCAGCGATCTGCATGTCCCGCCCACTGGCAATGCCAATGCCTTTCGGAGCGCTGGCGAGGATCGCAGGCGCCTTGAGTTGCGTCAGCGTCTGCTCGATCAAGGCGCGCTGCTGGTCGATCTCTGCAAGCCACCCTTTGGCGGCATTTGCGGAATCGTTGAGGCTGCGCATCATGTCCATGGCTTGCCGCAGCGTATCTTCGGCATCTGACATGGCAAGTTGCTCTCCACCGGCATTCGGCTGGCCATCCGCCGAAAGGAACAACCCCTTGCCACCGCGGATCGCCCCCCAGGCGTCGGTGCGCAACTCAAAGCCTTCCCCCCGCTTTTTCCTCTTGCGATCAACGAGGTAGCCAAGGTTGAGCTGGGTCTTGCCGCCATACTCGGTGGAAAGCTTGATGCCTTCCTCACCCTTCCAGTCCTCCATGCGCAGCTTGTTGT
>NZ_JFJV02000287.1:0-10822 GCF_000611145.1 Cupriavidus sp. SK-3
ACCGTCAAGACGGGTTCGCTGGCCGCTTACGCTCTATCTCGGTGCAGTACCGGACTTTCCCGACCATCCGGTCGCGAACTGGCTGGCACTCGGCTTCGTACCGATGCCCGACGTTCTTGCACTCCCGCACCACTGAGCCGAATTGCTTCTTTTCTCTCCCCGGGGGCTATCCCTCGCGGACGGACTCCCTTTCACCCCTATCAGGGAACCATATGTCCACTTCCACCCTTACCCATATCGACAGCACCGTTGGCCAATCGGGCAGCACGGTCAAGTTTATCGACGCCACACCGACGTGGGCCGGTATCCTGCCGTCTATTCTCCATTTGCTCGAGGCCGGCAAGCCGAAAGGCATCGAAACCGCGCGAAGAGAGTTGGGCCGGATGGCGCAGGCCGCGGACCGTTCTAATGAGCGCGCGAGGTCTTCGGGGTATCTCACCGTCCAGGATCGCGTCGGCCACGCCTATATCGAGGCCATGCCAGATGACGGCAGTGAGCGGGTGCGTCGCGCCTTTGCCGCTGTCGTGGAAGAGTTGCGGCGATATGGCCTGCAAACTGCGAATGACGATCGCGCGGAGGCGCTGATCGGTGCCATCGCCCGCTACGTGCGGGACTGCGAGCAGGCCTGACCTAGCTCATGTATTGACCAGCTGCACTTGCGGCAAAGTACCTCAACCCAGCCGGGAGACTTCCCGGTGGGGGGGCTCCGGCAAATTTTTGCGAGAGACCATGTACAAAGAAATCATCGAGCGCTTTATCCAGGCTCAGAAAGACGCTCGCGCAGCCTATGCCGCAGCGGCAGCCTTTGAGCGAGAACAGCTACCAGGCCTTGAGTCTTACCAGTACGGCGTATCGGTGCCTGATAACATCGACACGCTGAAGGAGCTTCGCAAGTTCTGCTACAACCTCGCTGGCCTGGTCGTAAATCGCGCTCGCAGGGAGTTTGCGCCTCCAGGCGCCCGCCTGGAGCTCAGTGACGAGGAAGAGCGAGAGCACGCCGGCATCGATATCGCCGACGCGATTGACCGTGGCGCCGTTCCGGATCTTGATACCTTGTGGGCTTCGCTTTCGTCACGCTATGGAGCGGGTGGAGGCTTGGAACTTGCGTACCGGCAGGCGGCGCAATGCCTGATAAGGTCCTTCGGTCTCTCGCGGCGCCAGGAAGTGCAGCGCACTGCCTCTGCCGTCATCCTACGCAAGTCGGTGCACTCGGAGGGCGTCTACGGTCGCACCGGTGTCCGCAAAATCGGCGTCTCCGGCGGCCGGCAAACGGCCGTGCACTGTCTTGCTGCCCTTGAGACGTTCGCCGCCAAGGCGGGCGCCACCGACCTCGCCACGCGCCTCGAGCGCTTCGACGTATCAGGCCTGGAGTTCACATACCGCCAGAAGGAGAGGTTCCCCAGCATGGACCTCGTTTTCTTCAAGGACTATTGGGAATTCAAGTTCTCGCACGAACTGGCCGAGCAACTGATGCTCTTCATCGGCGAGTACGGTGCCAGCTTCATGGCCGAGCGCGACTAGTCGCACGGGCAACACCGCATCACCTCTCTCAACAACACCTAAGCCTTGGGGCACGCGCCCCGAGGGCCGTGCTCCGCTATCTGGAGCCTCGATGTACCAACATATTGTCAGGGCCTTCAAGGCCGCGCAGCACAGCAGTCGCACCGCATATCAACAGATCCTCGTGATGGAGGATCGCGTGTTCGGGAATGATGAGTGCACCGCGGTCAAGATGCCTCTTCCGCACGACGACCACAAGGCGCTGGTCGCACTGTACCGACGCCTGGTCACCAAGATCGTTGCCAAGGCCAGCGATTGCTTTGGGCCACCCAATGTGGCACTGGCCATCGACGAGACCAGCGTCCTCCTGGATGGCGAACACAATATCTGGCAAATGATCGAGTCCGGTGCCGAACCCGACCTGGACAATTTCTGGCGTCTGCTTGAAGCGAAGTATGGCCCGCAAGGCCAGAAGATTGCCTACGGGCAGGCGGTAGCGATACTGGAGCGCGCGTTTGGTCTGGACGAGAATTTCCTGATAAAGCGTACCGCCACGCAGGTCATTCTCCGCACGAAGATGGAGTCCTGCGAAGCGAAATTGGCTGGGCGGGAGCGCACCCTTTGCGACTGGTCTGAAAAGCCTGCCCGCGAGGTAATGGAGGCCATGATCGCGTTTGCCACATGGGCCGACTATGCGCCATTGGCCGCATGTCTCAGGCAATTCCCATTGTCTGAGACGTTTATCACGCCGCAGCGCCGCACCTTCCCCCACCTCGACATCATTAAGTACAACGCCCACTGGGAATTCCGCGTCTCGCACGAGGCTTGGGACCACCTGTGGCGATTTGTCGACCAATACACAGCCGTCGAAGGCTGACACCTTCTCTCAGCCATTCATCCATGCCCCGCTTAGTCGGGGCTTTTCTATTATTCGGAGGGCATCATGTCTCATTGGTATGAGCCGTTGCGCACGCTCGTTAGCCTGGGGTCCCAGGCCGACAAGATCGCAAACATGGGCGAGCTTCACGCTGCCCGCCAGCGGCATCTCTCGCAGTTCTTTACTCCCGACGCGATCGCACACTTGATGTGGGGCGTCATCGCGGACTGGAACCCTGGCCGCAAGGTATCGATCCTCGACAACTCGGTCGGCTCGGCCCGGCTGCTTCAGTTCGCTGACCCGGCGCGGCATCGCATCTTCGGCGTCGACGTGCATGGTCCAACAATTGAGGCGGTCCAGAGCGCTATCGAGGCCGCGGGGTTCGAGGGCGAGTTCCGACAAGCCGGGATGGAGGAGATCCAGCCCGCACGGTTCGATGTGTGCCTGCTGAACCCGCCATTCTCCATTCATCTGGAGTCGCCGCATCTCAAGCCTTACGGCATGACCGGCTGGGGACGCTTCGGCCCCAATACGAGCGCTCTTAGCCACGAATATGCGCTGGAGCAAGCACTCGACGCCGCGCAAGTGGTTGTGGCACTGCTTCCGCTCACGTTCGTTCAGAAATTTGACGTGACGCTCGTGAACTGGAACGATCCCTACGCCGAGCTAGCACGCCGCTTGCTGGGGGTGTTCGAACTGCCGGGCAATGCCTTCCGGGAGGAGGGGGCGGAGGTGCGCACCGCTATAGCCGTTTTTGGTCGGTATCGCTCCCATCGCACCGCTGTCGTGAGGGAAAATCTCCGCTCGCTGGACACGGTATTGCCGCCACTCGGTCTGAACGTAGACGATCGCGTGTCCGGTGAGACCAGGCTCAATCACCAGTTGCTTGATGACGATGGGCCCGCGATCATCCGCCCTGTAACCTCGCAGAAACGGGTACGCATTTCCAACGATGGGCGTCGCATCGTCCTCGGTTTCGATTGCGGGTTCACGGAGGCAATGGTCCTGAACCGGATTCTGGATCGCCGGATCGTGCCACTGGAGGGGCAGCGGTTGCCGAAAGGGTTTCGCTACGCTGGCCAGGGTCGCCTCGACATTGAGGCGTATCTTGCCCAGCCGAATCCGATCGCCGCGCTCGACGGCCTTCTGCAGATGATTCGCGCCGCCGGCGGGGAACCGGAGCTTGCACCGGGATTCCTCGCCCATCTTGGCAACAGGATACGGCGCAGCGCCCGCCAGGCGACGCCGCTTCGCCACGACGCGTGGGTAACCGGCGCAGCCTCCGCTGAGAAGTTGGAAGGCACGGCTCGCAAGACCTTCTGCGTAGACCGGACCCGCTGGGGCAGCCCGGTGGTGAAAGCTGGCGAGACGGTGGAGTTTCACCGTGACGCCGGCGGCCGCTATACCTATGAACGCGGCGGCAACCAGTACACGGTGTCGCTCGATGAGCTCAACAGCCTGGTGGTGGTGGCTCATGATGGGGAAGGCTGGGAGACGGTGCATGAAGGCCTTGTCCGCCGGTATCCAGATCAGGCGGCGACATTACGCGCGCGCATCAAGGCGCTCGGCATTGATCGTTGGTTGGACTGGGAATTCCAGCAAGATGACCTGGTAGAACTGCTGCTCAAGCCGAATGGTGCGGTTGTCGCCTGGGAGCAAGGGTGCGGAAAGTCTCGACTGGCCGTGGCCCTGATCCTGCTATCCGGGGTGAAGCACGGTTTGATCGTTGTTGAGTCCCGTCTGATCGATGAGATGCAGAAGGAAATGGCCAAGCTGCAGATCCCCAATGATGCCGTGCATGTCATTGACTCTGCCGCCAGCCTGGGAAACCTTTCGCGGATCAACTTGATCTCCTACGAGCGCCTGCGCATGCCCGTCAGTCCGCGGGACTCCAGGCGGGTGACATTTGCCCATCGGTTGCGCCGGCGTATCGGTCTGTTGATCGCCGACGAGGGGGAGCGTCTTGCCAATCCAACGAGCGACCAGAGTCGGGCGCTTTGGCAGCTCTCGGCTCGGCGCCGCTATGTCCTGACCGGCAGCCCAATCCCGAACTATCCGCGCGATGTATTCGGGTTGATCGCCTTCACGGGCGGGGACGGCACCGCGGCGCAGCCTTACGGCTACAAACGCGGCTATCTGGAAGCGAACTGGCTGGCGACGGTGCAGCATGCCGTGCGGGGGATTGACCGGTTCCGCGACGACTTCGTCGTGCTCGAATGGGTGACCTGGCAATTCGCGGAGAGCCTGCAGGACGGGGCGAAGCGGGAAGTGCCCAAGATCGGCAACCTGCCACAGTATCGGCAGATGCTGGCGCCGCACGTCAAGCGAAGGCTGGTCTGCGAGCCGGAGGTGTCTCGCTATATCCAGATTGAGCCGCCGGCAACGGAGGTGATCGAGACGGATTGGGACCCGGCACACCTTTCGTTGTACCTCAAGGCAGCCGACGAATTCGCCGACTGGTACCGGACAACGCGTGGGGAGGGGCGGACCAACAACCTGCTGACTATCCTGGCGCGTATTCGCGCTGTGCACTTCGCCGCCAACTATCCGCAGCATGGGATGGAGGGCATCGGCATGTTGGGGCAGCTAACCAGCAAGCAGCGCGCGGTCATTGACCGAATGGAGGAGATCGCGGAGGAGGGCAAGAAAGCAATCCTGTTTGCCGAGAATCCCGGGGTCATCGAGCTGATTGCTGGCGAACTGGCCAAGCGTGGTGTCGAGACGGTGCCGTTCCACGGCAACATCCCGATCCGCAAGCGCGTGGCCGACAAGGACAAGCGCTTCGTTGGCGGCAACGCCACGGGTCTGCTCTGCACCAAGGCGTCCGGCCGGGCTGGCTACAACCTGCCGATGGCCGATTATGTGCTTTTCTATGACCGGTCGTGGACGTGGCGAATCGAGTATCAGGCGATGCGACGCGCACTGCGTTGGGACCGCAAGGGCGTGCTGAAGGTCCTGTACTTTCACTTGCCTGGCAGCGTCGACATCTATCAGGACCAGATGGTGGCACACAAGCGGGACGCGATGCAGGCCGGATTGGATTGGGCGACCCCCGAATTGGACGACGCTTCGTTCTTGCACATGGATACCGTGCTGGACAATTTTGTTGAGGACCTTGCATTGTTGCGTGGCCGCAAGCCGCACGACATGCGCGAACTGCTCAAGGAGGCTGCATGAAAGTGAGTGAATGCGCCATCTCCGTTGGAGACGGCATTGTGACGGTGAAGCGCAAGGGAACGCGCCGGCTGACCGTGGCCAGGGTTCTGGGCACGGTGGACGCCGATGGCATGGAGGTGTTGTGCCTGGATAGACTGGTCCACAACCATTACGAGTCAGAAATGGATGGTTGGCACGTGGCAGGTGCCGTGACGACGCTGCTGTCGCGCCCAATCGGGCCTGTTCCGGCGAAAGCTCACTAAATTCGTTGTCTTACGGGGCGCATGAGCGTCATCAGCGACCTTAAAATGAAATCAGTAGCGCGACCCCGCTACTGCCCCAAGCTCTGTACTCAGCCCTCCATCCCCGGAGGGCCTTTTTTTTTGTTCATCGCCGATCTACGGGGGGGTGTAACAAGGGCGGCACAGAACTGCGTGGCGGTATAGTTTGCGTAGGCCCACGGATGCTGTCGGGCCATGAGCAGTCATAGTCGGCACTGGCATTCCCATTGTCCCAATAGCCAATTTCCCCTACCGAAGCCGACCTTAAGCCCGAAGGGCACTCAGGCCGCCGTTGGCCTTTGTCAGTCTCCCTGCCGTTGGCTATGCGCGGCCCCATATGACAGCGACCGGCTATGAGGAACAAGACGTACACAGCTCATCATCTTTGCTTAGCGACAGGACCTGAAATGAATCGAACGGACCGCAAGCCTAGCTTGCGGTCCGACTGCCCACTGGAAGGGGCCGTGTCGGCTATCAAGCAGCTATCAGGTGGAGATCAATAGAAACCCTCCTCTTCCTGCCTCTTCGCCCGCGCGATACTGGCATCGAGCGTGCGGCGCGTTTCCCTCGCCCAAAGGGAAAGCTGTGGAAGTCTATGGTGGTACCAAGTCTCAAGCGGTTCGAAGTAGGCCTCTAGGTAGGGGATCAATGAACCTGACCAAGAACCGACATGGAGTCGATCGTTGAGCGCCTCGCGAAACGCAGCATGCTCACCGTACCGTGCAGCAAGGCTTTCCATGGCCGGGTGCCAAACGGTTTTTCCAGCGCCGTCCTTTCTGAATAACGGATAGAACGTGCAGAGAAACGGCGCGCGAGCCGGTGCATCGGTGTCCGCCCATTCGAAGCACGCTTGCTCCGGAATGCCGAACAAGGGACCTGCCCCGCTATCGCCTTCTCCGTCGCGACGAAAGCCGCGCCTCGAATAACCAACCAGACGCGTCAGGCGGTACCGCTCGGACGGAGTAGCGCGCTCGACAAATCGGGTGATTACCTCCCACAGAGCGAGCGGTTGTTCGGCAACTACGAGCCCTATAATCTTTCGGGCTGGATCGTCGAGAGCACCGAAAACAACCCCGTCGCCGACCTGGCAGAGACGGACAAACTGCTCGCCCAACGCTGCCACGAAGCTACCGTCAAGCCCGGTGTGTACGTGAATCGACCGGACTAAGCTTTCGAAAAGGTAACCGTCCTGATTAGAGCGCCTGACTTCCCGGAGAAGTGTCGGTGATACGAGCAGACGTTTCACGCGGTCGGCCAGACTAGTATCGAGGGCACCCCGTCCGCGCTGGTACATCGTGATGATTTCAAGGGCAGACCAAGCACCTGCCCCTTCGTGGTTGGCCGCCAGTTCGTCGATTAAAAGAAGGACCTCATTGACGTTCAGGTGCGCGAGCCCTTGCCCGTATGACAGATGTACGCAGTCAGCGGCACGCAAGGTGCCCGTCTTGACGCTATCCACGATCTCCCTGAGACGCTCCGCAGAGATTTTCACAGCCGTGCGGATATCGATTGCCTTGGGTTTCAGCGCCTCGGAGGCCAGCGCCAAGTTTACGCACGCGTCTGCAACGCTGCTGTCCCGGTCGTCGATGCCTCCGAGCAAGCCTCGAAGGAACCCGATCCCTCGCAGATCGTCCGAATCGCTGATCAGATCGACCGCGAGCTTGGAAGTTGCCAGCGGGTCGGGAATATTCCTGGCCAGTTCGTAGGCGAAGGGGTAGGCATTGTTGAGCTTCTGAAGCACCATTTCGCGCACTGCTCGCACGACCAGCTGCTGGTTCGACGCGATCAACACAGCCACTTCCTTCGCCTTTCTCGACGAGTATTCGAAGTCCAGGGTTGTATCGTCAATTCGGTCGTAATAAAGATCAGGATCGTGCAGTTCGCTCGACCAGAATTTTGTGTAGAGAAGGGCGAGATGAACCGGGTCGGTAGGCATCAATTTTTCATACAATGCCCTCACTCGTTTCTGGAATTCCTCCGGATGGTCCTTGCGATCAAAGTAGAGCCACTGCCCGACCGCTTCGATCCCTTCGAGCCATATTCCCTGCCTCTGCGCGATGCTACAAACTGCTGACTCAATTTCAGCGGCGAGGGGCTCGCAGAGCATTCCCCGCAGGTTGGTGGCGAGAACTTCTTCGCAGCGGCTTTCGACGGACTTGTGCGCGGCGCGAATCCGCTCGAGCGCCGCGAGGCCTCGGCGATGGAAATCGAACACCTCCTCCCAGCTCTTGGCGTGCCAATCCCGCAAGGGCGGTTGGCTGCCAATTTCCTCTGCGCCTCCAGTTCGGGAGAAATGCAGATTGCTAAGACTCATCGCGAGCGCTTCGATGCACACAGCAATGATTCGCTGGTCGCCAGATATGACACCATCGTCGATGACAGCGAACCTCTCCGCAGGTTCTGCCTCAGTGCCGCTGAGTTCCAACTGGAGCAGCTGCTTGAACTGCCCTGTCGCGTTGTTACTCCAACTCTCAGTCTCGACTGCGGCGAGACGCATTAGGAGACGAGCCGCTACGCGGAAGGATTGGCGGCGAAAGGCAAGACTTTCGAGGACCCAAACAAGATTGCGCCGTCCTCCCTTGACCTCCCGAAGCTCGTCGAGCGGCAGTTCGCCGAAGACTCGCTGGACGGTTGCTGCGGCGGTGTCCGGCACGACGTGCGACAAAGCGTGCAGGCATTGGGCACCGAACTCTGAACTTAAGGCCTCTAGCGACCCGAAGCGTCCTTCGCGCCCCAGTAGCCTCTCGGCCACCACTACAGCGGTGCGCGTCAGATCGAAATACCGCCACTGCCGCAGAAAGGAGAGAACAAGCTCGTGTGGGGCCGCCTCGATAAACTGCAGGATGGTTTCTGCGCGCAACAGGTCGATCCTTCTGGCGCCGAGGAAGGCAGCGATAGGATGTGGCTGGGCGAGGAAGAATCGGCCTCGGCGGTCGACCAGATGATGCTTCGATGCAGCGGACAAATGCTCATACATCTCGTCGCCAGACTGCCTCGCTAGCCGTTCTGCGACAAGATCGAGTTGCCGGGCTACCTCCCCCTCCGCCCCCACGCGCTCAAACAATGCCAGGCATTCGATGGCGCGCAACTGGTCCCGGTCACCAAGACCGCAGCCCTCCACGACCCGCTCAACAACGTCTTCTATGGACCTAAGTGCCGGCAGGCCGCCCGAGTGGTTGTCCGTGGCGAGGACAGCGATTCGTGGGAATCCCCCACACAGATTCTTGAGGTACGAAATTGTTGTGTCGTCGGCTTGCCTCGCCCTTTCCCGGATGATGCCTTCAACGAGCGCATCGTCGCTTCGCGTTACGGAAATGTTGAGAACATTCTCCGCTGCAATCACGCGATCGTCGATATCGATAGTGATCAGTCGGAGTCGACTATGTGAGCCGGATAGGATGCTGGCAAGAGCGGCTGCTGATTCACGCGGGCACTCATCTACAACTACTAGCGCTGGCGCTCCGCTATTGGCCATGGCCTCAACAACTTGGTGAAGGCGTTCTTGTCCAATGCTCCGAAAGTCGCAGTAGATCGCAGACACCCCTGCTATGGCTCTTTCTACGGTGGCCCGGTCGCGGAATAGCTCGTACACGAAGCGAGACTTGCCGATGCCAGAAGGACCGATAACTCGAACACTTCGTTTCGGCTCGGCGATGTGATTGAAGATTCGCTCCCTTGCTTGATGCGAATTCAGCTCATCGCCAGTGTGACGCGTGCCGTTACCGCTTTCGCTAATAGCATACCGAGGGGCCGCATCGTTGACGAGTCCGATCGCGGCGATATCGGTGCGCCTTCCCCAGCCATCAATCGTTTGGAATCCGCCCAAGGGGAAGCCGGTCTGCTCTTCATTCAGCCAAACCGCGACAGCCGCATGTTGTCCAGCCCATGCAGCGATCCGGTTGGCATCGTAAATATCGATGGATGCCAAATCGTCCGGATTCCCACCGGCCTCCTGAATGCCCTCCCTGATTCCAGCGAGCCGCCGACTGAGCTTATTGCCAGCGATCGCTGTCGAAGTAAATCCGATGTAAGCACCGCGGCCGGCGATTGCGGACGCCACGGCATCATTCAACTGCCGCGGCGCGCCATCTCTCTGTGAGGCCTTTGTCCATACCTCCTTCTTCCAGCCGGATGGGCCGGGGTCCGTCGCTTTGGACTGAAATACATTCAAACGGCAAGGAAAATAATCGGTGTCATTGTTTCCGGCACTCCAGTGCACCCGAGCATCCTCTCCACCATCTGCGATCGTGATCTGCAGAGGCACCGAGACGCTGCGGAGGCTGATCCCTGCGTCTTGCGCTTCGGCATGGAGCAGCTTTCGCAACAGTTCGACTAGCTGCATGCTATCCAGGCGCTCAACTTGGGAGGGCGAGATATTGAAGATCATTTTTACGTTGTGGCTGGTTATCGCAGGTTTCTTTCCCAAACGACGAAGTTGGATTAATGGAAACAGTCGCACTCTTCCTGCAGAGTCGTGCAAAGAAGGACATCTTTGGGAAGAATCGCGAGATTTCCGGGTGACACGCGCCCCTCTCTCAACCATGCCGGCGCCTACGTAGAGCGTGCTTCGAAGACGTGCGACCGGACAATGGCATTTTTGTGGCTTTGCGCCCATGTTACCGGACAAGGCCTATTCGCACTGCAGCGGGCTGGCCGACCTGGCAGTTTTCGCGTATTTCTGGGAAACGGCTGCAACCCGATCCCAAGCAGCCGTCATCAAACCTGAACAGGTCATCAGGTGGCTTCGGGTCCGATTTGAGCCATCTGGCCTTGACCACGACGTGGCCAGGCAACATACCCAGCAGGATCACCCGGTCTGTGTAACCCTCCCACGGGAATCGGTTAAGAACCTTTTTTTTTTGCGCCGCGGGCCTCGCAACCCAGAAACGGGGAAGAGAATATCCGCGCAACTGTCGCCAGGATTGGCTTGCCGCTGATGCCAGAGGGATCTGGCGCGCGCCTTGATGTTGCGGTATGCTTTCGGCACCTACCGCGTCTCTGACGCATC
>NZ_JFJV02000288.1:0-21676 GCF_000611145.1 Cupriavidus sp. SK-3
AGCCCCACCAGCAGCGCCTGCCCATCCGGCCCCACACGAAACTCCCCATACCGCGCCCTCTCGAACCGCGCCCCCTGCCCCTCCTGGAAGAAGTACGCATCGGTGGACACCTGGGCCTGCACGCCGCCCCAGCGCGACGGCACGGTCTGGAAGCGCAGCAGTTGCTCACCGCTGGCCAGGGCCTCGCCCGTGTGCAGGCGCACGAGGGTGGCTTCGCCGCGTGCGTCGCGGCGGATCACGGCCACTTGCTCGCGCGCGGGCTCGATGCCTTGCTGGAGACGTGCCTCGCGGATGGCGTCGGCGATGGCGAAATTCAGGGCCATGTAGTCGCCTTGCATGAGTGAACGCGGATCGACGGGCGCCAGGCGCAGGTAGACGGTGTCGCCGTGCGCCAGCAGCCGTTCCTTGCCGGTGATGGCGAAGGCGGCCAGCCCGAGCGTGAGAACCCATGCCAACAATATCCAGCGTTTCATGCTTGTCTCCTTGCGCTATCGGCATGCAGCGCCATGCGCAGCAGGAGCACGGCAATGCCGGCGCCAGCGAGCGTGGCGGACTTGATCAGCAGCGTCCAGTGCAGCGCGCTGTAGTACCAGACAAAGCCGATGCCGAGCGCGGCGACGGCCAGCCCCAGCCAGGGCAGCGAGCCGCGGCGCAGCGCCAGTCCCAGCGCCAGCGCCGCGGCAACCACCGCGGGCGCCCCGGCCAGCAACGCGCTGAACAGCACCACGCCGAGCAGCGCTGCGGCACGCACCGGCGGGCGCAGCCGCAGGCGCCCCGCCTCGGCAAGCACAAACGCAGCGAGCACCGCACCGCACAAGGCCCCCGCCAGCCAGTAGTTGCCGGTGTGGCGTCCGGTGTCGGCATCGAACAGCAACGCGTGTGGCAGGCCCAGGCCGGTCACCATCAGGGCCGCGCCAAGCGCAAACAGCAGCGTGGCGTCCGCGGCCGGCTCGAGCCAGCCGTGCAGGCCTGCGGCACAGAGCCGCCCTTCCGCGAGCACGAAGCCAGTGAGCAGCGTCAGCGCGAATGGCGCCAGCCAGCCCAGGGAGAAGCTCATCGCCTCCCAGACATGGCGCAGGCCCGGCGTCATGGCCAGGTGCAGCGCCAGGGCCACGCCAGTCCACACGCCCAGCGCCGCCAGGAAACGATGCAGCCGGTTGCCGACCAGCACATAAAGCACGGCTTCGAACAATGCCAGCGCGCCCCAGAAGCCTGCGGACTCAAGCAGGCGGCTGACGCCATAGGCCTCGCTCGCGCCGTACACGAGCAGGCCCTGGCCGCTCAGGCTGACGGCCAGCGCGAATTGTTCGAGCGCCGTAGCGCCCGCGCGCCGCCGGTACAGCACCGCGGCAAGCGCGATCATCGCCGCACCGCACAGCATCATCGCCGTCTGGTTATTGCGCGCGGCCACAAAGACCGAGCCGAGCAGGAAGACGAGGAAGAACACCGCGCCCAGCCAGCCGGCCAGGCCCATCAGCAGTCGCACCGCCCATGGCGTGCGGGCTTGCGCTTGCGCGGGCTGCCCTTGCACCAGTCCGCGCGTGGCAAGGTCCTGCCACATTGCCTGCACTGCGTATCGATCGCTGATCATGCCGGTTCTCCCTTGGCCGCGCCGCGTGCATCGGCCAGTCCATGCTGCCGGTAGGCGCGCAGCAACCATGCTGCCGCCGCGGCGGACAGGCCGATGGTCAGCAGCCCCAGGATCAGGAAGGCGCCGAATCCCGCGCGATTGACATCCAGCAGCAGGCGCGCGACCGCGGTCACCAACAGCACGAGGGTGGCAAGACTGGCCAGGCTGAGCGCCACCACATCGAAGGCCCTCAGCCGGAACCAGGCGAGCAGCACGCCCAGCGTCAGCAAGGCCACGCCGAACATGGCGGCGTCGAAGCGGCTGTGCAGGAGGCTGGCGAGGCCCAGCCAGCCGGCATAGCCGCCCGCCAGCGCAACAAGGATGCGCGCGCCGGCCAGGCCGCGAAAGCCAAGCGCAGGCGCCATCGCGCACAGCGCGAACCACAACGCAAGCTGCAACAGCGTGGCCGCCAGCAGCGATAGCGCGGTCGCCCGCTCGCCAGCCGCCCCAAACAGCAGGTCAAACATGGCACCCACACCCAGGCGGACACTGAAGTACCGCAGCAGCGCCACATTGGCCAGCACGATCACCACCCACCAGTGCGGCGCCGCGCGCGCGGCCAGTGCCCAGGGGATCGCCAGCAATGCCCACAAGGCGAACAATTGCCAGGCATCGGCACCGGTCTGGTACACCTGCCCGATCACGGCCAGCAGCACACCGGCAACCACCTGTGCGCCGCACAGCGCGGCGCGGCCAGCCAGGTCGGCCGGCGGTCGCAAGCAGGCGAATCCCGCCAGCAGGGTCAGCGCCGCTGCCAGCAAGCCAAATTTGGCGAACTTGTGCAGGTCTTGCCAGTTGAAGGCAAAGAACACGATCACGCCGGTGCACAGCAAGGCTGCGCCCAGCACCAGCAAGGCACGGTCAAGCCAGGTGCGCCAGCCAGCCGCGTCCGGCTCGGTGCCTGGCCAGGCGGCGGCCACGCCGTCGGCACCAAGCACGCCTTGCTCGCGCCAGTCGGCCAGCGCCTGCCGCACGGCCCGCCGGTCCTGGAAGGGTTGCATTGAAGATGGCTGCATGGGTGCCCTATGTGATGGATGCGCCAGTGCACTGTAGCAAAGGAGCGGGCCGCCGCGGCGCTTTCCTTGCGCGCACGGCCACAGATGACAGTCACCCCCGCGCTGGCGCTTTGCGCCCGCGGGCCGGGCCGGTATGCTGTGCGTTTTTCCAATCCAGCCACGCCTAGCGCGCCCCGCCATGACCCTCGGTATCCTCGCCGCCATTCACGATGAAGTCGACGGCCTGATCGCCGCCATGCGCCACGACGATGCCCGCTCCACCGTGCAGCGCATCGGCATGCGCGACTATCACGTGGGGCATCTCCACGGCCAGCGCTGCGTGCTGGTGCTTGCGCGCATGGGCAAGGTGGCCGCTGCTGCCACCACGGTGACCCTGGTGCGCGAGTTCGGCGTGGACGAAATCGTCTTCACCGGGCTGGCCGGCGGCATCGGGGCCGATACGCGCGTCGGGGATGTCGTGGTGGCGGACCGCACGCTGCAGCACGATCTGGACGCGCGCCCGTTCTTCGGACGGCATGAAGTGCCCCTGCTCGAACGCGCCGAATTTCCCACCGACCCCGCGCTGACCGCCGCGCTGCGCGAAGCCGTGTCCGGCTATCTGCGCGAAGACCTGCCCGGCGCCGTGCCGGCGGACGTGCTGGGCCGCTTCGGCGTGAGCGCGCCAGCGCTGCACGTGGGCATGATTGCCAGCGGGGATCAGTTCATCGGCTCGCCCGCCGCGGCGGCCGAGTTGCGCGAGCGTTTGCCCGGCGTGCTGGCGGTGGAAATGGAAGGCGCCGCGGTGGGGCAGGTCTGCCATGAATATGGCGTGAAATATGCGGTAATGCGGACCCTATCGGATCGGGCAGACGATAGTGCACATGTGGATTTTGCCGCGTTCCTGACCGAAGTGTCCAGCCATTATTCGAGCGGGGTTTTGAGGCGGTTTCTGGAACTGCGCGGGTAAGGGGAGATTTTCGATCGGAGATTCGGATGGCTCGTATTTAAACCCGGCATCCACTTTGAATCAAACGTCGGGGCACCGACTACCGCCCCCTGACAACACCCCAGACGCCCACCAGCACGCCTGCTCCCAGGATCGCCGCAAACCAGCCCGCCATCTGCCCGGCCACAAACCAGCGCAAGCCCTGCCCGCCGTAAAACGCGGCCAGTGCCCCCAACGCCCCGAACAGCATCGCCGCCAGCAGGCTGACCCGGCCCGCCGGGTGCAGCGACCGCGCCGCCAGCCCGACCAGCACCCCTACCACCAGCGTACCCAACATCACTTTCCCCTGTATTCCTGAAATCGCGGCTTGCTTCGACTGCCCCCGACTGCCCCCCCTGAAGGCCGCGCGTGGCCATAACAATACGGTAATGCCGGGCTTCACCCATCCGTACCACGGCAATATCCGCGCCGGGCGCTATAATGTAGCCCGGTTCGGCGGCGCTTTGCGCCGGAATCCGCGCTTGAATTCATGCCCGGATTGCACCTGACTCCCGCGCTGAGGCCTGCAAAGCCGCTGCCCGGAGCCCGGCCAGAGAGACATGCACCCCACCATGCAACTGCTCGCGATCGGTATCAATCACACCACGGCGCCCGTTTCGCTGCGCGAACGGGTGGCGTTTCCGCTCGAGCAGATCAAACCCGCGCTGGGCGCCTTGCGCACCCACCTGGCGGGCAGGAACGGCACCGAAGCCGCCATCCTCTCCACTTGCAACCGCACCGAGATCTACTGCGCGACCGATGTGCTGGTCTCGGGGTCGGAAGGCTTCGAGCACACGCTGCGCTGGCTGGCGCAGCATCATAACGTGCCGGCCGGAGAACTCGCGCCCCACCTCTATTCCCTGCCGCAGTCGGAAGCCGTGCGCCACGCGTTCCGGGTAGCCAGCGGGCTGGATTCGATGGTGCTGGGCGAAACCCAGATCCTGGGCCAGTTGAAGGATGCGGTGCGCACCGCCGGCGAAGCCGGCGCGCTAGGCACCTACCTGAACCAGTTGTTCCAGCGCACCTTCGCGGTGGCCAAGGAAGTCCGCGGCCAGACCGAGATCGGCGCGCATTCGGTGTCCATGGCGGCCGCCGCAGTACGCCTGGCCCAGCGGATCTTTGAAAGCGTCTCGACCCAGCGCGTGCTGTTCATCGGCGCCGGAGAGATGATCGAGTTGTGCGCGACGCACTTTGCGGCGCAAACGCCGCGTCAGATCGTGGTGGCCAACCGCACCGTGGAGCGCGGCGAAAAGCTCGCCGAGCAACTTGCCGGCCAGGGCCTGACCACCGAAGCGATCCGCCTGTCGGACCTGGGCGCCCGCCTGCACGAGTTCGACATCGTGGTGTCGTGCACCGCCAGCTCCCTGCCCATCATCGGGCTGGGCGCGGTGGAGCGCGCGGTCAAGCTGCGCCGCCATCGTCCCATCATGATGGTGGACCTGGCCGTGCCACGCGACGTCGAGCCCGAAGTCGCGCGCCTGGATGACGTCTTCCTGTACACCGTGGACGACCTCGGTGCCATCGTGCGCGAGGGCAACGCCATGCGCCAGGCCGCCGTGGCCCAGGCGGAAGCCATCATCGAGAGCCGCGTGCAGAACTTCATGCACTGGCTGGAAACCCGCAGCGTGGTGCCGGTCATCCGCGACCTGCAGGCGCAGGGCGAGGCCATGCGCCAGGCCGAACTGGAGCGCGCGCGCCGCATGCTGGCGCGCGGCGACGACCCCGAGGCCGTGCTCGAAGCCCTGTCCGGCGCGCTGACCCGCAAATTCCTGCACGGCCCCACCCATGCGCTGAACCACACCCAGGGCGACGACCGCGAAACCCTGCTGCGCCTGGTGCCGGGCCTGTTCCGCCACAGCAGCCACTCCGAGCGCTAGCCGCGCTCACCTCGGCCGCGCGTGTCCTGCGCGTGGCCAGCCTTGCGTTGCCCCGGCCCGTTCCGCCGCTCCGCGCGCAGCCTCAGCCCTGCAACATTTCGCACCCACCGTTTCATCGCGTCCCCGGATATCCATGAAAGCCAGCATGCTCACCAAACTCGACCAACTGGCCGAGCGGCTCGACGAAGTCAACGCCCTGCTAGCGCGCGAGGACGCCACCGCCAAGATCGACCAGTACCGCAAGCTCACCCGCGAGCATGCCGAACTGTCTCCGGTGGCCGAGCAGTATGCGCAGTATCGCCAGGCGCAGGACGACCTTGCCACCGCGCAGGCGCTGCTGGACGATCCCGAGATGAAGGAGTTCGCCGCCGACGAAATCACCGCGGCCCGCGAACAGCTGGAAACGCTGGAAGGCAGCCTGCAGAAACTACTTCTGCCCAAGGACCCCAACGACGACCGCAACCTGCTGCTCGAAATCCGCGCCGGCGCGGGCGGCGAGGAAAGCGCGCTGTTCGCGGCCAACCTGCTGCGCATGTACACGCGCTACGCCGAGCGCCAGCGCTGGCAGGTGGAGGTCATGAGCGAATCCCCGTCGGACCTGGGCGGCTACAAGGAAGTGATTATCCGGATCGCCGGCGATGCGGCGTTTTCCAGGCTCAAGTTCGAATCCGGCGGCCATCGCGTGCAGCGCGTACCGGCCACCGAGGCGCAGGGACGCATCCATACGTCCGCCTGCACGGTGGCGGTGATGCCAGAAGCCGATGAGGTGGGCGAGATCGAGATCAATCCCTCCGACCTGCGCGTCGATACCTTTCGCGCCTCGGGCGCCGGCGGCCAGCACGTCAACAAGACCGATTCGGCGGTACGCCTCACCCACCTGCCCACCGGCATCGTGGTGGAATGCCAGGACGACCGCAGCCAGCACCGCAACAAGGACAAGGCCATGAAAGTCCTGGCCGCCCGGTTGATGGACCAGAAGCTGCGCGCGGCCCAGGCGCAAGAAGCCAGCACCCGGCGCAACCTGATTGGCACCGGAGACAGAAGTGACCGCATCCGCACCTACAATTTTCCGCAGGGGCGGGTGACCGATCACCGGATCAACCTGACGCTCTACAAAATCGACATGATCATGGACGGCGACCTGGACGAGCTGTTGTCCGCTCTGGCCGCGGAACACCAGGCCGATCAATTGGCGGCACTCGGCGAGGGACATTAACAGCGAATCAAGGCGCGGCATTACCACGTTATTGCGAAGAAATAGCTATCGCCGGGGTAATCATTCAAATCGCGAGGCATAAATCGAGATATCCGAAGGAAAACCTTTGTATCTGTTGTAAATGCTTGCAACATCACTAGCGTGCCATTTTTCGCTGTCTATAATCCTTTTCGACCGAGCCGCCATCCAGAGGTCGGCGTGTCGCCACTCTAAAACGGACAAAAAGGACGAAATCATGAAGAAATTGCTCGCGCTGCTGATGATCACCGCCGCCATGGCCGCTTGCGGCAAGAAGGAAGAAGCTCCGGCCACGCCGAGCGCCGAAAGCGCCATGCAGAACGCCGCCGAATCCGCCAAGGCCGCCGCCAGCGATGCCGCAGCCGCCGCCGGCCATGCCGCCGATGCCGCCAAGGCTGCCGCGAACAGTGCAGCCTCCGATGTCTCGGCCGCTGCCGACAAGGCCAAGGCAGACGCCGACAACGCCATGGCAAAGGCCAAGGAAGCTACCAAGGACGCCGTCAACGCCGGTGCCGACAAGGCCAAGGACACCGTCAACAAGTAATTCCCGCACCTTACGCGTTTCACGCTGCCCGCAGCGATCGCGCGGGCGGCCCGAAAATGCCCGCCGCTCAGGCAAGCGCGTTACACTGCAAACCCCGTCCGGGCGCCTCCCGACGGGGTTTTGCTTTTCCCTTGATCGTTTTCGCTTCCGGTCTTCCGTCTTGCGCCCCGTTGCGCGACTCGCCCTGCCCCGCCGCCCCATGTCCAGCACCCAGTCCAACGCCTCCTCCGCAGCCGCCGGCCCGCATGCCGCCACGCCAGTCGCCTTGCCTGATGTGGCCACTGTGCGTGAAGTCCTGGCGGTGGCTGCCACGGCGGGATTGCCGGCGCTCGAAGCGCGGCTGCTGGTGAGCCACGTCACCGGGTTGTCCCGCACGCAGTTGATCACCCGCGATAACGAAACGCTGAGCCCCGTCCAGCGCGAAAGCATCGCGGCCCTGCTGGGGCGCCGCTTGGCCGGGGAGCCGGTGGCCTACCTGCTGGGTGAACGTGAATTCTTCGGGCGCGGCTTCCGCGTCACGCCCGATGTGCTGATTCCGCGCCCGGACACGGAAATCGCCGTGGAAGCCGCCTTGAAGCTGCTGGCCCCGTTGCCAGCCCCGCGCGTGCTCGACATGGGCACCGGCTCCGGCGCGCTGGCTGTCACCCTTGCATGCGAGCGCCCCGACGCCGAAGTCTGGGCCACCGACATATCGCCCGGCGCCCTGCAGGTTGCCGAAGGCAACGCACGCGCGCTCGGCGCCGCCAATGTGCGCTTTCTCGCCTCCGACTGGTATGCCGGGCTGCCCGGCGGCCTGCGCTTCGACCTGATTGTCAGCAATCCGCCCTATATCGCCGCCGGCGACCCGCACCTGGCCCAGGGCGACCTGCGCTTCGAGCCGATCGACGCGCTGACCGATCACGGCGATGGTTTGTCCGACCTGGCCGCCATCGTGGCCGGCGCGCGCGCGCGCCTGCACGCGGGTGGCTGGCTGCTGATGGAACATGGCTATGACCAGGGCCAGGCTGCGCGCGACCTGCTGGCCGCGGCCGGCATGACGGAAATCTTCACCGCGCGCGACCTGGCGGACCACGAGCGCTGCACCGGCGCGCGGCTGCAACCCGCGTCCGGGGCGGGCGCCTGAAGCAAGCGGCCGATTCCGGTAAAATCAATCGCTTGCAGGCGCGTACATCACGCGCCCTCCGATTTCCAGATGGCGGCGCCCGAACCGGCACCGCATTCAACCGTAAAGAGACATCATGAGTGACGTGCAGCAAAAGATCGACCAGATCGTCAAGGGCAGCCCGGTGGTCCTGTTCATGAAGGGCACCGCCCAGTTCCCTATGTGCGGCTTCTCCGGCCGCGCCATCCAGATCCTGAAGGCCTGCGGCGTTGACGCGCCGACCACGGTCAATGTGCTGGAAGACGAAGGCATCCGCCAGGGCATCAAGGAATACGCCAGCTGGCCGACTATTCCGCAGCTCTACGTGAACGGCGAATTCGTCGGCGGCTCGGACATCATGATGGAGATGTACCAGAACGGCGAACTGCAATCGCTGCTCAAGGCCTGAGCGCGCGATGACCGCAGCGGGTGACGCCAAGCCGCGGCGCATCGTCGTCGCGATCACCGGCGCCACCGGCGCGGTCTACGGGGTCCGCCTGGTACAGATACTCAGTGCTGCGCCCGGCATCGAAACCCACCTGCTGATTTCGCCGGCAGGCGTGATGAACCTGCAGCACGAGCTCGACATGGGCAAGGCCGAGGTGGAAGCGTTTGCCCACGTCGTCCACAACGTGCGCGATATCGGCGCGACCATCGCCAGCGGCTCCTTCGCAGCCCACGCGATGGTGGTGGCGCCCTGCTCCATGCGCACGCTGGCGGCGGTGGCCCACGGCATGTCCGACAACCTCATCACCCGCGCCGCCGACGTCACGCTCAAGGAGCGCCGCAAGCTGGTGCTGATGGTGCGCGAAACGCCGTTGAATCTCGCGCACCTGCGCAATATGATCGCCGTCACCGAGATGGGCGGCATCATCTTCCCCCCGGTCCCCGGCTTCTACCAGAAGCCGCAGAGCGTGGCCGAACTGGTCGACCACACCGTTGGCCGCGTGCTGGACCTGATCGACGTACCGCAGACACTGGCGCCGAGCTGGGCCGGACTCAACGGCCAGGCCTGAATCCTGGCGGCAGGCGCCTGCGGTGCCCGCCGTCAATGCCAGTAGCGATAACGGCGGCCGTATCCGCCGTAGTAGCCGTAACCACCGTAATAGCCCGGGCTCACCACCACCGCGGGCGCGGCATAAACCGGTGCGGGCGCAACGGCAACCTCGCCGCCATAGCCCGGATAAGCCGGGTACACCGCGCAGCCGCCCAGCATGGCGGCGCCTGCTACTGCGATTCCCATCATCCACGTCTTCATTTCATCGTCCTTGCGGCTTTGTGTAGCCTTAAGAACGTTATACGGGGCAGCTTTGTAATACAGGGTCAACGCCCTGTAACCCTTGTTACGAATCGCAACGTTTAGGCGAAGGTAAAAAACCGCGCGCCTACCCTAAACCTCAAACCTGACGCCCTGCGCCAACGGCAACGCATCCCCATAATTCACCGTATTGGTAGCCCTGCGCATATACCCCTTCCATGCATCCGACCCGGATTCCCGCCCGCCACCGGTAGCCTTCTCCCCACCAAACGCCCCGCCAATCTCCGCCCCGCTGGTCCCGATATTCACATTGGCGATCCCGCAATCGCTCCCCGCGGCCGACATGAAGCGTTCCGCCTCGCGCAGCGACTCGGTGAAGATGCAAGACGACAAGCCATGCTCCGACGCATTGTTCAGCGCGATGGCTTCCTCCAGCGTGGTGTAGGGCATCACATAGAGAATCGGCGCGAAGGTTTCCGTCAGCATCGTCTCGTGCTGGCGATCGGTCAGCACCAGCGCCGGCCGCACATACTCGGCGTTGGGGAAACGCTCCGCCAGCACGCGCTCGCCGCCGTGCACGGTGTTGCCGTGCACGCGGCACCGGAGCAGCGCGCGAGCCATGGCGGCACCGGCAGCGCCATCGATCAATGGGCCGACCAGGGTCGACTCGGCGAGCGGATCGCCCACCTGCAGGCGGCCGAACACCTGGACCAGCCGCGACGTCACGGCTTCCAGCACATCGACATGCACAAAGGCGCGGCGCAACGAAGTGCAGCGCTGCCCCGCGGTGCCGGCGGCGGAGAACGTCATGGCGCGGATGGCCAGTTCAAGATCGGCCGACGGCGCGATGATCGCGGCATTGTTGCCGCCTAGCTCCAGGATGGAGCGCTTGAAGCGTTCGGCGCAGGCAATGCCCACTTCGCGGCCCATGCGGGTGGAGCCCGTCGCGCTGATCAGCCGCACATCGGCATGCTCGACCAGCTGCTGGCCCAGCGCCTGACCGCCAGGGAGCACCGTGGCGATGCCAACGTGCTGCGGCGCCGCGATCTCCAGCACGCCGTCCAGCAAGCCTTGCATCGCCAACGCGCACAGCGGGGTCTTCTCCGACGGTTTCCAGATCACCCCGTTGCCGCACACCAGCGCCAGCGCCGCGTTCCAGGCCCATACCGCCACCGGGAAGTTGAAGGCAGAGATGACGCCGCACAGGCCATAGGGATGCCAGGTCTCGCGCATCGCATGCTGGGGCCGCTCGGAAGCGATGGTCAGGCCGTGCAGCTGGCGCGACAGGCCAACCGCGAAGTCGCAGATGTCGATCATCTCCTGCACCTCGCCCAGCCCTTCCTGCAGAATCTTGCCGGCTTCGAGCGAGACCAGTTGCCCGAGATGCTTCTTGTGCTCGCGCAGGACTTCGCCAAAGCGCCGCACGACTTCGCCCCGCACCGGCGCAGGCACCAGGGCCCAGCTTGCCTGCACCGCGCGGGCGCGCCCGATGCGCGCATCGGCCTCAGGCAAAGTGCATGCGGGCAGATGCCCGAAGGCCTCGCCGTCGACGGGTGAGCGCACCGGCAATGCGCCGGCCGGACCTTCGCCGTCGCGCCAGGGCGCCGTCAGCCCGATGGCCTGCCAGCAGGCCGCGAATTCCTTTGCTTTCATGCCATTGCCCCTTGAAGCGGATGACGGGTGTAGTGTCGGCCGAAACGGTTGGCCAGGAAAGTGTCCAGCGGCATCGCCTCCTGCGGCACGAAGCCGGCCTGCGGCAGCTCACCGCCGGCAACCAGGTCCAGCGCCGTGCAAATGCCGGCCGCCGTGGTGAGCTGGATCGCGTTGACGTGGCCCGCGGCCGTATCGGCACCGCCGATGCGCACCGAGAACGACGCCTGCGTCAGCGGACCGCGCCCGCCCTTGGCGCCCGCTGCATAGCCGGTTGCGTTG
This sequence comes from Cupriavidus sp. SK-3, assembly GCF_000611145.1. Classification (NCBI taxonomy): domain Bacteria; kingdom Pseudomonadati; phylum Pseudomonadota; class Betaproteobacteria; order Burkholderiales; family Burkholderiaceae; genus Cupriavidus; species Cupriavidus sp. SK-3. The sequence goes on from NZ_JFJV02000288.1 coordinate 11,597, forward strand.
GCGAACACGATCACCACATCCTGCCGCGTGGCGGGAATCGCGCTTTCGAATATCTCCCGCATCCAGTCGCGGCGCTCGCGCAGGCGCAGGTCGTTGAGCAGCAGCTTCATCACCGCGCAGTGCCCCGGATACCGGATCGACTTGTAGTCCACGTCGCGCGCCCGGCCAGCCAGTGTCTCGGGCAAGGTGCCGAGCCCGCCAGACGTATTAAAGGCTTCGTACTCGATGCCGTCCAGCGAGAAACTCTCCAGCCCTTCCAGCGCGGGCACTTCCACGCGGCGGCCATCGACGATGGCTTCGCACGGATTGCAGTATTCGTTGATCAGCCCTTCCGTGCTCCAGGTCAGGTTGTACTTGAGCGCGTTGCTCGGGTAGCGCGGCAGCGCGCCAACGCGCATCTTCAGGTCGAGCAGTTCGCCGCCGCCACGCAGGAAGCGCTGGGCGAGGTCGTTGCCGACCACGCCGATAAAGCCCGGTGCGAGCCCGCACTGCGGCATCAGCACGGAGCGCGCGCCTTCGGCGAGCCGGCGCACTGCATGGGTGGCGGCAACATCTTCGGTCAGGTCGAAATAGTGCACGCCGAGGCTGGCCGCGACCGTGGCCACGGCGACGGCGGCATGGAACGGCAGCGCGTTGAGCACGGCATCCGCGCCGCCCAGCAGGCAGGCGCAATCCTGGTCCTGGCCCGGGTCGGCGACGCGCACGGCGATGCCTTCGGGCAGGCCTTCGAGGTGGGCGGGTTCGCGGTCGACCAGGGTGACGCGGTAGTCGCCGCTGTCATGCAGCATGACGGCGATGGTGCGGCCGATCTTGCCTGCGCCCAGCACGACCACGCGTATCTGCGTCTGCCTGGCATTGCGGGCCGGGGTGACGGGGGCGGCCGGGCTGGCGGGCTGCACGGCGGGCGCCGCGGCTTGCGTGGTTTGTCCAGTCTGGTCCGGTTGGCCGGTCGGCGTGATGCAGGTCATGATGTCCCTCGCGGAAAGTGTGGATCGGCCTTCGTTCGTGCCTGAAGTATGGTTGCGGGCAAAGTCAGAATGAAGGGACAAGATTGACGAAAAGGCCTCACAATCGAACGAATCGACGAGACTATCGGTTGAATCGTCAAGACCGCCTTGTTTTCTGCCTTCGCGAACCGCGCCAAGCCCATGACCGAACTCGACCAGACCGACCGCCACCTGCTCTCCCTGCTGCAGGCCAACGCGCGCGAGAACGCCGCCAATCTCGCGCGCAAGCTCGGCATTGCCCGCACCACCGTGGTGGCGCGGATCGCGCGGCTCGAACGCGACGGCGTGATCGCCGGCTATGGCGTGCGGCTTGGCAAGGAGATGGAAGACAATGCCATCCTGGCGTTCTGCGGCATGTCGGTGGTGCCGAAGACCGCGCCGGCGGTGGTGCGGGCGCTGCAGCGCTTTCCCGAGATCGAGGAGCTCAATTCAGTCAGCGGCCCCGTGGACTACATGGCGGTGATCCGCTGCGACACGCATGCCCGCCTGGACAAGCTGCTCGACGAAATCGGCGCGCTGGAGGGCGTCAACCACACCACCACGTCGATCGTGCTGGCGCGCAAGATCGACCGGCGCCGGGCCGCGGGCTGACGCAGCGGCGAAAGCGCAAAAGGCTTATGCTGCACAACTTGGCAGGCAGCCGGGACATCCCGGAAAACCATCCAGATCAGGAGAGCAAGACGATGAGCAATCGCATTCGAGTCGCCGTGGGCGGCGTGACCGGCTGGGCCGGCGGCGAACTGGCGCGCGGCGTGGCGCACGCGGACGACATGACGCTGGTGGCCGGGCTGTCGCGCGGCGCCGCCGGGCAGACCCTGGCCGAACTGACCGCGCACAAGGGCACGCCCGGCGTGGCGGTGGCCAGCATCGACGAGCTGGCGGACGGCGCCTGCGACGTCTATGTGGAATACACCAAGCCGGACGTCGCCAAGCGCAACATCCTGCAGGCGCTGGCAAAGGGCGCGCACGTGGTGGTGGGCACGTCGGGGCTGTCGGACGAGGACTACGCCGAGATCGACGCCGCCGCGCGCCAGGCCGGGCGCGGCGTGCTGGCCTGCGGCAACTTCGCCATTACCGTGGTGCTGCTGCAGAAGTTCGCCGAGATGGCCGCGCGCCACCTGGAGCACTGGGAGATCATTGACTACGCCAAGGCCGGCAAGATCGATGTGCCCTCCGGCACGGTGCGCGAACTGGCGTATCGCCTGGGGCAGGTCCGCGAAGCCGCGCAAGTGGTGCCCCTCGACCAGGTCAAGGGCCCGAAGGAAACCCGCGGCGCGACCCTGTCCGGCAGCCAGGTGCACGCGGTGCGGCTGCCTGGGTACCAGCTGGGCGTGGAGGTGATCTTTGGCGCCGACGGGCAACGCCTGCACCTCAAGCATGAGGCCGGCGACGGCTCCAAGCCTTATGTGTCCGGTGCGCTGCTGGCGATCCGCAAGGTGCGCACAGTGACCGGGCTGGTGCGCGGACTGGACAAGGTGATGGAAGGGCTTTGAGGTTTGCTTGCCTCTCGCCCTGAGGGGAGAGACGAGCAAACGCAAGCGGGCACGTCGGGCGGCGCTGGCGCGCCCTCTCACCACTTCCCGTCCTTCCCCTTCTTCGCCTCCGCCTTGCTCGCCGGCGCCGCCTGCGCCGCCGAAGCGGCATTGGGATTGAGCTGTTGCGCCATGGCCTTGTCCTGGTCGGCCATCAGCACGCGGGCCTGGGGCAGCAGCATTTCGATGGTGCCGTTGTTGGGATCCTCCGGAATGGCGTAAAGCTCCACGGTCAGCGGCTTCCTCATCCAGCCGGCATGCGTGCTCTTGACGGGCTGGCCGGCCTTGTCCTTCATGTCCACCTGTTCCGAGCGGAAGGGCTTGCCGTAACGCGCGGTCAGGCTGTCCACCGCCGACTTCTCGGAGCGCACGCCATCGGTCGGCACGATCAGCCCGACCAGGGCATTGCGGTCCACAAAGGCGACTACGTGCGGGCCGTCCATGAAGGCGGGCCGCTTGTCGCGCGGTACGCCGACCTGGCGCATCACGCCGTCGCCGCGCACTTCGACGCACAGGGCGGTCACGTCGCGGCCATCGGGGGTGCGCTTGTCGGCGCAATCGGGCAGCGTGGGCAGCGGGCTGCCGATCTCCAGGCTCTCGAGCATCGGCGCCAGTTTGTCGGCGGCGCCATCCTTGGGCGCGGCGTCCGCCCAGGGCGAAACCAGCAGCAGGCTGGCAAGGGCCAGCCCGGCGAGGGGGTATTTCATCCAGACTCCTGAGAAAAGCTCCGGATTGGAGCGCCCCCTGCGCGCGTGGTTCCTGCCGGCACCCACAAGGTGGCAAGGCAGGCACTGCGCCGGGGGTTAATGCGACATATTCAGCACGGCATTAGCCAGCACTGCCAGCAAGACTAACAGCAACCCCCACAACAGCAGCCGCGGCACCCGGCTGGGCGGCAGTTGCCGCCGCGGCGAGCGCGCCGATGGCGGCAGCGATGAACGCAGCCGGGTATGGCCGTGCAAGCCGCGCGTATGCCACACCGTATCCGGGCCGAGATCGCGCACGGCGGTGCTTTCCTTGCCCGGCGGTTTCTGCGGCGGCACGCCCGGCGCGCCTTGCCGGCGGCGCCGCGCGCTCGGCGGACGTTGGGCGCCGGTGCTGCCCGGCGGTCGTTGCGTGGCCATCTGTGCTCCCCGGTTCATCGTGCCGGCGCGGGTCCTGGTGTGCCGCCGGTACACAGCGTCGGGCACCTGGCCCGCGCGCCGCTCATGTTAAGGCAAAGCGGCGCCGCAAAACCGTGGCTTCGCCGGCCTTATGTGGCCGGCGCCACTTTTCGCGTGACGCTCAGCGCTTCGCGGCGGAAGGTATGCGCGACATGGTGGTAAAACGGATGCGGGCAGAACTGGCGCGCGAGGAAGGAAGCCAGCAGCGAAGCGGCCAGCAGGAAGAGCGTGAGATCCTGCGAGCGCGTCATCTCCATCACGATCACGCTGGCCGTGATGGGTGCCTGGGTGGCGGCCGCCAGGAAGGCCGCCATCGACACCAGCGCCAGCACGCGGGGCTCGGTCATGCCGCCGAAGATGTGGCCGACCCACTGCGCCACATTGGCGCCGATGCCGGAGCCGATCGCCAGCGAGGGCGTAAAGATGCCGCCGGGAATGCCCGCGAAATACGACACCACGGTGGCCACCAGCTTGGCGATGCCGAACCACAGCGTGCTGTGCGGCTCGCCGTTGATCAGCCCGGCGGCCTGCTCGTAGCCAGTGCCGAAGGTCGCGCCGCCGGTGGACCAGCCGATCACCGCCGCCACCAGGCCGCACAGGAATGCCACCAGCACCGGATGCTCCACCGGCCAGCCGCGCAGCCGCGCCGGCAGCAGCGCCGGCACGCCGCCGATCAGCAGTTTGGCGAACAGGCCGCCGAGCACGCCATTGACCAGCGCGCACAGCAGCACCGGCCCCCAGGCGTCGTGCAGCGCAAGGATCGGCGTCTTGACGATGAAATACGGGTTGTTGCCCAGGATCGCCAGCGACAGGAAGCCGGCGGTCAGCACGCCCGAGAGCACCAGCCGGTCCCAGCGCACGGCAGTGCCGCGGCCAAGTTCCTCGATGGCGAATACCACGCCGGCCAGCGGCGTATTGAAGGCCGCGGCCAGGCCGCCGGCTGCGCCGGCGGCGATCAGTGCATTGGGATGGAAGCCGATGCGGAACTGCAGGCGCTCGTGGCACCAGCGGCCCCAGGCCAGCATGGCGGCGGCGCCCACCTGCACCGAGGGGCCCTCCCGCCCGATCGACGCGCCCGCCAGCAAGCCGCCCGTCGTCAGCAGCACTTTCCACATCGACTGGCGGAACGATACCAGCACGGTCTGCGCCGGCCCGGAGGGCGGCAGGTTGACCGCCGCGATCACTTGCGGAATACCGCTGCCGCGCGCCTGCGGCGCCAGCCGGATGGTGAGCCAGCGCAGCGCGGCCAGCCCGAATGGCAGCAGCACGAAGGCCAGCCACGGCGTACCGGCGGTCAGCTGGTAATTCCAGCGCAGCGCCACTTCGGCAATCCACGCGAATATCAGCGAGAACAGCGCCACGCAGCCAGCGCCGCACATGAAGACAGCGTAGCGCAGGGTGGTTCGGGAGATGCGCCACATCTGGCGCGATTTGCGGCCGGCGGCAAGGCGGGCGCGGCGGCGCAGGGCATGCAGGCGATCGGTTTCGGCGCTGGGATCGCGCCGGGGACCGGCAAGGGGCTCTTGGTGCGGATCAGGCTCGGAGTCGTTCATGGCGCGGCGGGCGTGGGCAAGAGAACGCCGTGACGGGCCCGAGGGCCGAATGCATCACGGCGTGACAAAACTATACGCCGATCGCCGCCAGCCGCTCTGCGCTCGGCGCTCGCAATGGCGCTGCGCCACAACTGCCGCCGCTTGCCTGGCTCGCTTGCGCTCAGTCCAGGCTGATGTTGTTGGCGCGGATGACCTTGCCCCAATGCTCGCGGTCCGCTTCGATATAGCGGTCGATCTCGGCCTGGGTGCGCGGTTGCTGGATCACCAGCCCCAGCGCGCCGAAGGTGGCGCGGAACTGCGGGTCCTTGAGCACATGCGCGGCCGCGGCCTGCAGCTTTGCCACGGCCTCGGGCGGGGTCTGCGCGGGCACGGCGAGGCCGAACCAGGTCGCGGCCTGGAAGTTGGGATAGCCGCTCTCCGCCACGGTGGGTACATTGGGCAGCACTTCCAGCCGGGTGCGGCCGGTCACCGCCAGTGCGCGCAGCTTGCCGCCCTTGATGTGCGGCAGCGAGGTGCTGACCACATCCACCATCAGCTGCACGTCGTTGGCGAGCAGCGCCGACAGCGCCGGCGCGCTGCCGTTGTATGGAACGTGAGTGACCGAGATGCCGAGTTCGGTCTTTAGCATTTCGGTGGCCAGCTGCAGCGCGTTGCCGAGCCCGACCGAGGCGTAGTTGAGCTTGCCGCCGCTGGCCTTGGCATACGCAGCGAACTCGCGGATGTTGGTGGCCGGCACCTGGTTGTTGGTCACCACCACCAGCGGCGCCTCGGCGCCGATGGTGAAGATCTTGAAGTCGCGCGGCGGATCGTAGGCGATCTTCTTGTAGAGCATCGGGTTGAGCACCATGCTGCCATTGGTGGCCAGCACCATGGTGTAGCCGTCCGCCGGCGCGCGCGCCACGCTCTGCGTGCCGATCATGGTGGCGGCGCCGGGACGGTTCTCCACCACCACCGTCTGCTTCAGTTCGCGGCTCATGCCATCAGCCAGCCCGCGCCCGAACTGGTCGGTCGAGCCGCCCGGCGTATAGGGCACCACCAGCTTGATGGGGCGGTCGGGATAGGCGGCCACGGCCAGTTGCGCACAGGCCAGGATGGCAACGCCAGCGCAGGCGCGCCATCCGGTTTTCCAGCATTGCATGGCTAGTCTCCTTGGTTTTTTCTGATGTTCCTGGTCTTGCCGGTATGTCTTGGCTACGCCGCGCTCAAACCCGCCGCGTGCGCCCCTCCCAGTATTTGTCACGCAGGCGGCGCTTGGCCAGCTTGCCGGTATCGTCGCGCGGCAGTTGCGCTTCCACCACGATGGTGCGCGGCACCTTGAAGCCTGAGAGGCGCTGGCGCAGCCATTCGATGATCGCGCTCTCCTCCAGCGTGGCGCCCTGCACCGGCTGCACCATGGCCAGCAGGCGTTCGCCATACTCGTCGTCGGGCACGCCGAACACCACGCAATCGGCCACGCCGGGATAGCGCACCAGTTCGTGCTCGATCTCTGCCGGGTAGATGTTCACGCCGCCGGAGATCACCATGTCGGAGGCGCGGTCGCAGATGAAAAGGTAGCCATCGGCGTCGAGATAACCCATGTCGCCCAGGCTCACCAGGCCGCCGCGGTCGATGGCTCGGCGGGCTTCGTCATTGTTGCGGTAGGTGAAGTCGGGGTAAGCAGGCTGCCGCACATAGACCAGCCCGATCTCGCCGGGCGCGCAGGCCTTGCCCTGCTCGTCGAGGATGCGGACTTCGCCGTCGTCGACCGGGCGGCCGGCGGTGCCGGGCTTGGCCATGGCGTCGGCCGGCGTGGCCACGGTGATCATGCCGGCCTCGCTCGATGCATAGGTTTCATGGATGACCGGGCCGAACCAGTCGATCATGGCGCGCTTGACCTCGGGCGCGCACGGCGCGCCGGTCGACGCGACGAAGCGCAGCGAGGAGAGGTCGTAGCGCGCACGCATCTCCGGCGGCACCTTGAGCATGCGCACATACATGATGGGCACGAGGTAGAGCACGTCGATGCGGTGCTTCTCCACCAGCGCCAGCACCTGCTCCGGATCGAAGCGCGCGCACAGCACCAGGCGCTCGCCGAGCTGCAGCGCGTTCTGGATGAACACGCCCGGCGCGCTGTGGTACAGCGGCGCGGCCATCAGCGCGCGGGTGCCCTCCACGATGCCCATGGTCTGCGCCACCACGGAACGCATGCGCGCGAGCTGGGTTTCCAGCGTGGCCAGCGGCACCGCGGCGCGCAGCACGCCCTTGGGGCGGCCGGTGGTGCCGGAGGTGTAGGCCATGTGGCCGCGCGGCGCCACGCGCGGGCCGTCGTACGGCGACTGCGCATCGAGCCAGCTTTCATAGTCGGTGGCGCCTGCCGCGCTGTCCTTGCCCGGCACCGCGACCGCCAGTACCTGCACGCCCTCGGGCACCGCCGCGCGCACGCCGTCCAGCAGATCGGCATGGACGATCAGCGCCCTGGCGCCGCTGTCGGCCATCAGGAAGCGGATTTCCTCGGCGGTGAAGTGCCAGTTGATGGGGCAGTAATAGATGCCGGCCGTCCGGCAGGCGTGGACGATATCGGCAAAGACCGGATCGTTGCGCAGCAGCACCGCGACCACGTCGCCTTCGTTGAGCCCAAGCGCGCGCAAGCCGCCAGCCAGGCGCGTGCCCCGCTCAAGCAGGTCGGCGGCGGTAAGGCAGGTATCTTCGAACCAGAGGTCGGCGGCCATTATTCGTTATCTCCAGATTGGTCGGGTGTCGGGGCAGGCGTGGGTGCATTCACCGTGCGCGCGGCGCGGTCGGCGGCGTTCCTCGCGGCGATGCGTTCGCGCGCGGCCTGCCATTCGGCATCGCCCCAGCCCAGGTATTGCTTGAAGTAAGCGCCGTTGGCGAGCCAGTCTCCGCCATCCAGCGCAATGGTCTGTCCGTTGATCCACGAGTTGTCGCGGGCCAGCAGGAAGGCGGCGAGGTTGCCGATGTCCTGCGGCTGGCCGATGCGACCGGTGGGGTTCTGGCCGCTCAGCTGGTCTTGCTGCGAATCCTGCGGGCGCAGGCGCGCGCCCGCGCCTTCGGTGGGGATCACGCCCGGCGCGATGGCGTTGCAGCGGATGCCGTGGCGGCCCCACTCCACCGCCAGCGACTTGGTCATCGCATCCACGCCGGCCTTGGACATCGCGGACGGCACCACGAAGGGCGAGCCGGTCCAGACCCAGGTCACCACGATGGAGAGCACCGAACCGGGATGGCCGTCGCGGATCCAGCGCTTGCCCACCGCTTGCGTCATGTAGAAGGTGCCGCGAAAGACGATGTCGGAGATGGCGTGAAAGCCATTGGGCGAGAGGTCCTCGGTGCGGCTGATGAAGTTGCCGGCGGCGTTGTTGACCAGGCAGTCGAGCGGGCCGTGTTGGGTCCAGATGGTCTCGATCATGGCGTCCACGGCGGCGGCATCGCGGATGTCCACCGCGTGGGTCACGACCTTGACGCCGTGCTGCTGCCGCAACGACCCGGCGGCCTCTTCCAGCACCGGCAGCCGGCGCCCGCACAGGTGAAGCTCCGCGCCCAGCCCGGCCAGGCGCTCGGCCATGATCAGACCCAGCCCGGTACCGCCGCCGGTGATCAGCACACGCTGGCCAGCGAAAAGATCGTTCTTGAACATGGTGTCTCCTGCTTTTTGTTCGCGTCGTTGGCGTCGTTGGCGTCATTGCGCCCGCCTGGCCCCGCTCCCGGCAATCCGGCAGGGAACGGACACTGTAGCCCTGACGCCCGGTATCGACAATTCCCCTGCGGCGACTCACAATGTTGCGCCATACGCGACAATACTCCTGGGAATCCCGGATGGACCTCAACCTGATCCAGGCCTTCGTCGACATCGTCGAGGCCGGCAACTTGTCCGAGGCGGGACGGCGGCGCGGCGTCACGCGCTCGCAGGTCAGCCGCCAGCTGCGCGAACTGGAACACCAGGCCGGCGCGCAGTTGCTGCGCCGTACCACGCGCCGGCTGGAGCTGACCGAGCCTGGGCGCTCGCTGTACCAGCACGGCCTGCGCATCCTGCAGGAAGTGGCCTCGGCCCAGGCGGAGATCGACAGCCTGGGCACCACCCTGCGCGGCCACGTGCGCCTGAGCGTGCCGACCGGTCTGGGCGACACGTTCCTGGCCCCGCTGCTGCTGGAGTTCACAGGCCAGCATCCAGGCATCTCCCTGCGCGTATTCTTTGCCAACCGCGTGGTGGACCTGATCGCCGCCGAGATCGACGTGGCGCTCAAGGTCACCTCGCAGCCGCCGCTGGACCATGTGGCGCGCGACATCTGCGCGATCGACTGGCAGCTCTGCGCGTCGCCCGCCTACCTGGCGCGCAACGGCCCGCTAGCCGCCCCGGCCGACCTGGCGCGGTGCCAGTTCCTGTGCCCGCCCTACCCCGCGCGGCGCTTCGTCCTCACGCTCGACCGCGGCGAGCAGCGCGAGCAGGTGGAACTGATCCCGCACCTGCAGTCCGAGCATTTCCCCTTCCTGATGCGCGCGGTGCGCGACGGCCATGGCGTGGGCCTGCTGCCGGTCTATGCCGGCTGGGACGATGTGCGCGAGGGCCGGCTGGTGCCTGTGCTGACGGACTGGAAGCCGGAGGGCCTGGGCAGCCGCCTCTACATCATCACCACGCCCAACCTGCATCCATCGATGGCCACGCGCGCGCTGATCGACTTCCTGCGCACGCGGATTCCAGCCCTGGACGTATTCAACGATGCAATGCACCAGACACTTTGCTGATCCCCTGGTCTTTTCGTGTGGCCCCGGCGCCCCGCGATGCAAAGCGAGCCCCCCAGCGATGCGAAGCGAGCCCCCCAAGCGATGC
>NZ_JFJV02000289.1:0-1836 GCF_000611145.1 Cupriavidus sp. SK-3
ATGACCTATCGTGCCCCGCTCAAGGACATGCTGTTTGTGATGAACGAACTGGCCGGCCTTGACGCTGTCAGCCAGCTGCCCGGCTTCGAGGACGCCACGCCGGAGACGGCGCAGGCGGTGCTCGATGAGGCCGCCAAGTTCAACGAACAGGTGCTGGCGCCGCTCAACCGCATCGGCGACACCGATCCCAGCAGCTGGAAGGACGGCGTGGTCACCACCACGCCCGGCTTCAAGGACGGCTTCCGCCAGTTTGGCGAAGGCGGCTGGCAGGGCGTGCTGCATCCGCAGGAATTCGGCGGCCAGGGCTTGCCCAAGCTGATCGCCACCGCCTGCATCGAGATGCTGAACTCGGCGAACCTGTCGTTCGCGCTGTGCCCGCTGCTGACCGACGGCGCCATCGAAGCCCTGCTGACCGCGGGCAGCGATGCGCAGAAAGCCACCTTCCTGCCCAGGCTGATCTCCGGCGAATGGACCGGCACCATGAACCTGACCGAGCCGCAGGCCGGCTCGGACCTGGCAGCCGTACGCACGCGCGCCGAGCCGCAGGGCGATGGTACCTACAAGGTGTTCGGCACCAAGATCTTCATCACCTACGGCGAACACGACATGGCGAAGAACATCGTCCATCTCGTGCTGGCGCGCACGCCGACGGCACCCGAAGGCGTCAAGGGCATCTCGCTGTTCATCGTGCCCAAGTTCCTGGTGAACGAAGACGGCTCGCTGGGCGCGCGCAACGATGCGCACTGCGTGTCGATCGAACACAAGCTGGGCATCAAGGCCAGCCCCACCGCCGTGCTGCAGTTCGGCGACCACGGCGGCGCCATCGGCACGCTGGTGGGCGAGGAGAATCGCGGCCTGGAATACATGTTCATCATGATGAACTCGGCGCGTTTCTCGGTCGGCATGCAGGGTATCGCGGTCTCCGAACGCGCCTACCAGCAGGCGGTGGCCTTCGCGCGCGAGCGCGTGCAAAGCCGGCCGGTCGACGGCTCGGCCCGCGAGGCGGTGACCATCATCCATCACCCCGACGTCAAGCGCATGCTGATGACCATGCGCTCGCTGACCGAAGGCGCGCGCGCGGTGGCCTACGTGGCCGCGGCGGCATGCGATACGGCGCACCGGCATCCGGACGAAGCGGTGCGCAAGCAGAACGAGGCCTTCTACGAGTTCATGGTGCCCATCGTCAAGGGCTGGAGCACCGAGTTGTCGATCGATGTCACCAGCCTTGGCGTGCAGGTGCACGGCGGCATGGGCTTCATCGAGGAGACCGGCGCGGCGCAGCACTATCGCGACGCCCGCATCCTGCCGATCTACGAAGGCACGACCGCGATCCAGGCCAACGACCTGGTCGGCCGCAAGACGGTGCGCGACGGCGGCGCCGTGGCGCGCGGCATCTGCGCGCAGATCGCCGGGACCGAGGCGGCGCTGGGCCAGCATGGCGGCGCGGCTTTCTCCGCGGTGCAGGCGCAACTGGCCAAGGGGCGCGAGGCGCTGGAGGCGGTGGTGGCGTTCGTGGTGGCCAATGCCAAGTCGGATCCGAATGCCGTGTTCGCCGGCAGCGTGCCTTACCTGAAGCTCTGCGGCATCGTGTTCTCGGGCTGGCAGCTTGGGCGCGCGATGCTGGCCGCGGATGCGAAGCGTGGCGAGGATCCTTCCTTCAGCGATGCCAAGATCGCGACCGCGCATTTCTTCGCGGAGCACATCCTGTCGCAGGCGTCGGCCTTGCGCGATGCTGTCGTGGCAGGCGCGGTGCCGGTCAATGCGTTGAGCGAAGCGCAGTTCTGAGATCGCCCGGTAGCAGGCAAGGAAGAAAGGCGGCCCGGCAGGGCCGCCTTT
>NZ_JFJV02000290.1:0-2066 GCF_000611145.1 Cupriavidus sp. SK-3
ATCCCATTCTTCACCCGAGAGGCTGCACTCGCTCTGCGCGAGCACATGCCGGAGCTTTACTACAGCGACGCGACGGACCAGTTCTGCCTGCAAGGCGACGATCCGCAGTGGTGCGGCGCCACGGACCTGACCATCGACGGTACGGTCGTGAAGTGCTACGCCATCGGCGATAGTTACTGCTGGGAGCGCGCGGACCTCTAGTGCACGCGCTTTCGTTCCATCCGGCCGCATGACGCGATCCGGGTTCATTCCATCCCGTAGGGGCAGCCTCTTACGGGCGTGCTCCGTCATCATTTAAAGGAGCAATCCATGCCGCAAATCACCCTTTCCCGCGCGGAAGTCCAATCTCTCGTTACCTTCAGCGAAGAGGTGAACACGCAGCGCTTCTTCATAGCCAAAGATCACGGCGCCTATATCGGTTGCAGCGTTGGCTCTGCGCCCTCACAGAAACGTCTGTTCTTCTTTAAGGGCTGCAATCCGGCCGTCGACAAGGACTTTTACGAGAACGCGAGGCGCGCTTTCGGCGGTGACGACTTTGGCGAGCACTTTCCCGTCGCCGACCTCGTTAAGATGCTCGCCGAGCCGGCCTGCATGAAGGTGCGCGTCACCGTCACGCGCAGCAATATTCGCATTGACGGGCTGACCGGATAAGTTNAAAGCAGTATTCGCATTGACGGGCTGACCGGATAAGTTTGGGGCCATCGTCGCGCCAGGTGGCTCGAATGGACTCCCCAAACGCTGGCTTGCCTGATAACATAGCTGCACCTATCGCGTCTCCGACGCATCGACCCCCGCCGACTNTGATAACATAGCTGCACCTACCGCGTCTCCGACGCATCGACCCCCGCCGACTGTTCAGTTGGCACAGTATTTTCCCCCCTACGGGCCATCCTGCCCGTAGGCATGTTGGCCTTTATCTTTCTGCGAGGCCATCATGTTCAAGACGTTCCCGATTTTCGTTGTTTTGTGCGCCCTGGTTACCGGTTGCGCCGCTCAGCAAAGCTCCCCCAATGTCTATCGCGGGTCTGAGGCTTTGCGGACTGGCGCAGCCGAACAGGTAACTGTTGTCCGAGTGCGGCCAGTTAGCATCGTCGGCAATGACGGCCCCGTATCGGCCAGCAGTGGTTTTCCTGGCGTCGCCGGCGCGGTAGTCGGCGCGATTTTGGGCGCCTACGTGATCGGCAATGGCAACGGCCGCTATCTGGCTGGTGCGATGTCCGGCACGGTTTCCGGTGTCGTTGCCCAGGTGGCAGCGGACCGGTTCAGCCGGCGGGATGGCGTGGAGGTCATTGTCCGCACGGACAATGGCCGCCAGCTGGCCGTCACGCAGGATGCCGACCAACAGTTCGTGTCTGGTGAACGCCTCTACCTGGTTTCAGGTGGTAGCGGCTACCGGCTGACGCGCTAATGACTTAGTCCGGGTTCTCGGGCCTTCTTCCTTTCTCCTTCTGTCTCTTCTCCCTTGCGGGGCACGCCCCCGCTTGCGGGGGATGCTTGCCTCGCGCAACTATTAAGGCATTCAAATGGCACACATCGTTGAACCCATCCTGGCTGTTGCTCCGANCGCCTCGCGCAACTATTAAGGCATTCAAATGGCACGTATCGTTGAACCCATCCTGGCTGTTGCTCCGATCGTTACGAACGGTAAGACCGTGCAGGAGGTGGCTGCAGCACTGGGCAAAACGCTCCGTGCCGCACAACTTGATCCCGAGTGGCTGTGCGCTGCGAACTATAGCGAGAATCGCAACGAGAAGGCCTACGGGTTGCTGCCCAGCGTGAACTGGCCGGACTGCGACAAAGGCCGCATTGCGGTCTCTGTCGTCCGTGGCCTGTCGGATAGCTGGGGCGTCCACGTCGACCTGATTCACTTCGCAGGCGGTGGTGATGCGCTCGAAGCTTGCGTGAGCAAGTTGCTGATCGCCAAGGTTACGCGCCGTGACCACGCCTGGGAAACGGCGAGGGTCTTGGCAGAAGCCTTGAACGTGGCCTGACGCACGTCAGCCGGCGGACCATCCATGGCATGCTGAACCCCTAGTAAGGGTTCGGTATGCCATTTTGATCGCGTC